>NZ_JBHZCY010000003.1:0-19293 GCF_042786665.1 Kitasatospora sp. NPDC059146
GTGTCAGGGCGCCGGGCCCGGGGGCCGATGGCCGAGTCGTCGTAGCGGCCGAATCCGGCCCTGAACAGGACTGCTGCTGCGCGCCCCCGTGTTCTACAGTTCTGTAGAACTACGTGAGAGGGGCACGGCATGGACAGGCCGCTTCGGCTGCCGCAGCAGGATCGGGCCGACTTCGAGACGGAGTTGGGCAGGGCGTTGGCGGCGCCTCAGGTGCGGGCGGCGTTGCAGGGGGTGGGGGGTGAGGTGGACCGGTTGCGGCGGGTGGCGCGGGAGAACGCGGAGTACGTGCTGGCCGCCGCCGCGCCGGAGTACGAGCGGTACGCGGCGTTGCGGGCGGATGCCGACGCCGTGGCGCGGCTGCCGGTGGACGTGCCGGGGCGGGGGCGGGCTTCCGGGTGGTGGGGGGTGCTGGGGGTGATCGTGCCGATCATCGCCGTCGTCGCCGCCGGGGTGTTGCTGGTGCTCGGCTACGTGCTGGGGCTGTCGGACGACGCCGAGGCGTTGGGGCGGGCGCTGGTGGGGGCCGGCTGGGTGGCCGGGGGGATCGGGGCGGTGTGTCTGCTGGTGGGCGGTCTGGGGTTGTTGGGGGCGGCGTCGCGGTCGGCGGGGAGCGGGGAGGCCGTGGGCGGGGCCGGGGAGCTGGTGGTGGCGCGGGACGCGTGGCGGGCGGCGCTGACGGAGCGTGGGTTGGTGCCGTTCCTGGTGACCCAGGCGCACGCGGGGCGTCCGGTCTGAGGAATGCCAAGGCCCTGGTGGGGCCTGGTAAGGGGCAGTTAAAATCCGGGCCCACCGGGGGAGTTGCCCGCGCCGCCGTGGCGGGGTGATCGGCCCTGGTGGGGTGCGGTGCGGGCGCGTCGGGCCCCGGGGGTGCCGCTGTCGGGCGCCGGGTGGGAGGCCTTGTGCGCGACCATCAGTGAAATATCATATGGCGCATTGCACAGCGCTCGGCCCGGAGTGAGGCCCCTTCCCCGTCCGCCCGGACCGCGTGTGCGTCCCGCCCTCCCCCCACGTCACGAGAGACGGAACCCGACCCGTGTTCAGATTCCGATCCCGCACGCCCAGTGGCGCCCGCCGCCCGGTGCGCGCCCCGCGGACCGCCCTGGTGGCCCTCGCCGCCGCCCTGGCCGGTGCCGCGCTCAGCAGTCCGCTGTCCGCGATGGCCGACTCCCACGCGCCGCGGGCCGCCACCGTCGAGGCCCGGCCCGGCACCCCGAAGGCGGAGCAGGCCGCCCCGAAGAAGTCCGGCCCGCGCCGGGTCGGGGCCGCGAAGGCCGGCCCGGTGGGCACCACGACGAAGGCGCCGCAGCTGGTGGACGGCGCCGACCCGGGCACCGGCGGCAAGGACGGCGACGGCAACGTCGCCAACGAGTACGACCTCCAGGTCACCTACAAGGGCGGCCAGGAGTCGACCGGTGTGGTGATCGGCGCGCCCAAGGTGTACCTGGTCCTGTGGGGTTCCCAGTGGGGCACCCCGTCGACGAACGCGGCCGGTGACACCGTGGCGACCGGCGACCCGGACCAGGCCGCGCCGTACCAGCAGGACTTCTTCAAGGGCCTGGGCAGCCAGGGCGACGGCTGGAGCGCCGTGCTGACCCAGTACTGCGAGGGCGTCGCCGCGGGCTCCGTGCAGTGCCCGGCCGGCTCCGCCCACATCCCGTACCCGCAGCAGGGCAGCGTGCTGGCGGGCGTCTGGGTGGACAACGCCGCGCCCGCGCCGCAGGCGGCGACCGAGCCGCAGCTCGGGGCGGAGGCGCTGGCCGCGGCCAAGCACTTCGGCAACCTGACCGAGGCGCAGAACCGCAACGTGCAGTACGTCATCGACTCGCCGCAGGGCACCGACCCGGACAAGTGGAAGGAGCTGGGCTACTGCGCCTGGCACGACTTCCAGCGTTCCCCGTACGGCCAGCTCGCCTACACCAACATGCCGTACCTGACGGACGTGGCCGGCTGCGGCACCAACTGGTTCGGCGAGAACACCCCGCGGGGGCGGCTGGACGGCTACGGGATCATCGGCGGCCACGAGTACGCGGAGACGGTGAGCGACCCGAACACCCCGGGCGGCTGGACGGACGCCACCGGTCAGGAGATCGGTGACAAGTGCGCCTGGATCCCGAAGGGCGCCAACGGCGGGCTGTTCTTCGAGGACCTGGCGACGGGCAGCTTCCCGCTGCAGACGCTGTGGTCCAACGCCGACCACCTGTGCGCGGCCTCGGACCCGATCGTGGCCTCCCCGCCGGTCTCGGTGAGCACCATGTGCGACCGTACGGACCCGGCCGGCCGCCCGCTGTCCATCCCGGCGGTGGGCGTCTCCGGCACCGGCTCGGCCCTCACCTACAGCGCCACCGGGCTCCCCCAGGGGCTGGCCATCGACCCGCACAGCGGGGTGATCTCCGGCACCGCCGCCGCGACCAGCGGCTACCAGCGGATCAACGTGACGGCGACGGACGCGGCGGGCAAGGCGGCGTCCACCGGGTTCTGGGAGAACGTCAGCGCCGCCGGCGGGTCCGGCTGCGGATCGATCGAGCAGCTCACCGACGCCGGGTTCGAGAACGGCTCGGCGGACGTCGACCACACCGTGATGACGGACGCCTGGAGCCCGTCGGGGTACAACATCGTCACCCCGTCCAGCCTGCACGCGCCGCACTCCGGCTCCTGGTACGCCTGGCTGGGCCAGAACACCGGGACGGACGACTCGATCACCACCTACCTGAACACCTACCCGGGCTACGGGCAGGCGAGCTTCTCCTTCTGGCTGGACGTGGAGACGAGCAACACCTCCGCCACGGCGCCCGACACCCTGTCGCTGGTGGCGGTCGACCAGTACACCGGCCAGCCGCTCGGCACGGTGAAGACCTGGAGCAGCCGGAACCCGACCAACGGCTACCAGTACCAGTCGGTGGACCTCTCCTCGGTGATCGGCCAGGTCGGCTGGGGGACCACCATCGGCCTCAAGCTGGTCTCCCACGAGTCCGGGACGAGCCCGACCACCGCGTTCCTGATCGACGACGCCTCGGGCCGGGAGAGCTGATCCCGCGCCCGAACTGATCCCGCGCCCGAACGTCCGCCCCGGTACCGCGTGTTGCGGTGCCGGGGCTTCGTTCGCTGTTTCAGGCACCCGCCGCCGCTGCCGCCGGCCCTCACGCCCCCGGCAGCGGCGGCGAAGCGGTGTGGCTGCGGGCGGCGTCGACCAGCAACTGGACGGCCTCGACCGGCAGTCCCAGTCGGCGGGCGATCCAGGGGGCGGTGCGGCCGGCCCGGGCGAGCATCCAGGCGGAGTACAACTGGCCGAGCTGCGGGGCGTGTTCGGCGAGCAGCAGCGGGCGCACGGCCTCCATCGGGAAGCCTTCGAGCGCCCAGGCGCTGTACTCGCGCCCGTTCGGGCCGGGCGGGGGGAGCGGGAGCGGGCGGCGGGCTTCGAGCCAGCGGCTGAACAGGACCGCGCCGACGACCAGCAGGCCGGAACAGGAGGCGCCGATCAGGACGGCGCCGATGACGGGGCGGTCCTCCTCCTCGGCGAGGCCGAGGGCGATCTCCTCCAGGACGAGCAGCCCGAGGACGGCGGCCAGGACGGCCGCCTCGCGGGGGTGCGGGAGGAGCCTGGACGTCGTCATGGGGTACCTCTTCCTCGGCGGGGGGTGCGGAGGGCGGGGGCGGGCGCGGCGGATCACCTTCCGTACAACGGCGGCGGGCGGTCCGGGGTACGCCCGGACGGCGAGGTGGTGAAGGGCCGCGCACGGAGTTGACGGTGCGTCAGCGTCTCATCCTCGGAAGGGAGTTCTGCCGGGAGCGGACCCGCGGGTACGGGGCTGGGAGTGGGCCCGGGCGCGGGTGCCGCGCGGGTGGGGGCCCGTCGGGGTGCGGTCCGTGTGTCTCGCCTCCTTCCGGTCGGGCGCACCGGGGCGGTGCGGACGTCGACGGGTACAGGAGTCCACCTTCGGACCTGTCGACAGCATAGCCCGGCCATGCCAACTTCGACAGGCTTGTCGAAGTTGGCATGCGGAGCGGCCGACTCCCCTCCGGGCCCCGGCCGGACGGGCCGCGCCCGGCCTGGAGGATCGACCAGCGGCGGACCGGTCCGAATGGTGTCCGGGACCACTCGTGACGCCCGCCCGCCGACCGCTTCAATCGCCCTACCGAACGAACGGAACAGGCCGGGGACGGAGGGGCGACATGGATCTGAACACGGTGGCCGAACTGCGGGACGCCCGCCTCGGCGGCCCCTGGCGGTCCGGCGACGCCTGGCTCGGCGGCGGGACGTACCTGTTCTCCGAGCCGCAGCCGCACATCCGCCGCCTGATCGACCTCGGCCGGATGGGCTGGCGGCCGCTCACCCGGACCCCGGACGGCGGCCTGGAGATCGCCGCGACCTGCACCGTCGCCCAGCTCTCCCGGTACGGCCGCCAGGAGGCCGACTGGACGGCCGCACCGCTGGTCGAGCAGTGCTGCCGGGCCTTCCTGGCCTCCTGGAAGATCTGGAACATGGCCACCGTCGGCGGCAACCTCTGCAACGGCCTGCCCGCCGGCCCGATGATCTCGCTCACCGCCGCGCTGGACGGCGTCTGCCTGCTGCGCACCCCCTCCGGCGAGTACCGGAAGGTCCCGGTGGCGGAGTTCGTCACCGGCGCCGGCCGCAAGGACCTGCGGCCCGGCGAACTGCTGCGCTCCATCACTCTGCCGGCCCGCGCGCTGGCGAGCCGCACGGCCTTCCGCCAGGCCTCGCTGTACGGGCTGGGCCGCTCCGCCGCGCTGCTGGTCGGCGCCCTGGACCCGGTGGACGGCTCGCTGACCCTCACCGTCACCGCCTCCACCGTCCGCCCGTTCCGCTTCTGGTTCCCGCCCGCCCCCAACGCGGCGGCCGTCGAGGAGGCGATCCGGGACGGCATCGGGCCGGAGGACTACTTCGACGACATCCACGGGCTGCCCGCCTGGCGCCGGCACCTGACCTTCCGCTTCGCCGAGCAGATCCGCCGGGAGCTGAGCCCTCACACCCCCACCGAGGAGGCAGCGCGATGAGCTTCGCGATGCACGTCAACGGCCGCCCCACCGGGGCCGAGCCGCGCCCCGGCCAGTGCCTGCGCACCTACCTGCGCGAGCGCGGCTGGTTCGGGGTGAAGAAGGGCTGCGACGCGGGCGACTGCGGCGCCTGCACCGTGCAGGTCGACGGCAACCCGGTGCACAGCTGCCTCTACCCGGCGGCCCGGGCCGCCGGCCGGTCCGTCACCACCGTGGAGGGCCTGGCCGGCCCGGACGGCGAGCTGCACCCGATGCAGCAGCGCTTCCTGGACGCCCAGGGCTTCCAGTGCGGCTTCTGCACGGCCGGCTTCCTGATGACCACCAGCGCCCTGGACGAGGAACAACTCACCGACCTGCCGCGCTCGTTGAAGGGCAACCTGTGCCGCTGCACGGGCTACCGGGCGATCGAGGACGCGATCAACGGCGTCCGCCACACCGAGGAGCCCGACCCCGGCCACGCCGTCGGCCGCAACCTCGGCGCCCCGGCCGGGCCGCAGGTGGTCACCGGCACCGCCCGCTACACCTTCGACGTCGACGTGCCCGGCCTGCTGCACATGAAGCTGCTGCGCTCGCCGCACCCGCACGCCCGGATCCTCTCCATCGACACGGCGGCCGCCCTGCGCGTCCCCGGCGTGCACCTCGTCCTCACCCACCACGACGCGCCCGAGCGGCTCTACTCCTCGGCCCGGCACGAGCACCCCACCGAGGACCCGGACGACACCCGGCTGCTGGACGACGTGGTGCGCTTCGTCGGCCAGCGGGTCGCCGCCGTGGTCGCGGACAGCGAGGCGGCCGCCGAGGAGGGCTGCCGCCGGATCGTCGTCGAGTACCGGCAACTCCCGTACGTGCTCGACCCGGAGGAGGCGATGGCGCCCGGCGCGCCGGTGCTGCACCCCAAGGGGCCGGAGTCCCGGATCGCCCGCCCGGAGGACAACGTCTGCGGCGAGGCGCACGGTGAACTCGGCAGTGTGGAGCAGGGGTTCGCCGAGGCGGACGCGGTGTACGAGGAGACCTTCCGGACCCAGCGGGTCCAGCACGCCAGCCTGGAGACCCACGGCTGCGTCGTGACCTTCGAGCCGGTCGGGGAGGCCGCGGAGGCAAGGGAGGCCGGGGAGGCCGGGGAGACGGGGGAGGAGCGGATCGTGGTCCGTTCCTCCACCCAGGTGCCCTTCCTCACCCGGCGCGCCCTGTGCGCCCTGTTCGACCTGCCGACGGAGAAGGTCCGGGTGGTGGCCGGCCGGGTCGGCGGGGGCTTCGGCGGCAAGCAGGAGATGCTCACCGAGGACATCGCGGTGCTCGCGGCGATGCGGCTGCACCGGCCGGTGAAGCTGGAGTTCACCCGCGCCGAGCAGTTCCACGGCGCCACCACCCGGCACCCGTTCCTGGTCACCGTCAAGCTCGGCGCCAAGCGGGACGGCACCCTGACGGCGATCCGCTTCCGGGTGGTGTCCAACACCGGCGCGTACGGCAACCACGGGCCGGCGGTGATGTTCCACAGCGTCGGTGAGTCGATGGGCGTCTACCGGGCGCCGAACAAGAAGGTGGAGGCGTACTCCGTCTACACCAACGGCGTGCCGGCCGGGGCCTTCCGCGGCTACGGCCTCGGGCAGGTCACCTTCGCCGTGGAGTCCGCGATGGACGAGCTCGCCCGGCGGCTCGGCGTCGACCCGCTCGTCCTGCGGGAGAAGAACATCATCGGCCCGGGCGAGCACATGGAGGGCCCGCTCGGCGAGGAGGAGGACCTCCACATCGCCAGCTACGGCCTCGACCAGTGCCTCGGCGTCGTCCGGGAGGCCCTCGCGAACGACACCAGCGCCGAACTCGCCCCCGAGGGCTGGCTGGTGGGCCAGGGCTTCGCGATGGCGGCCATCGCCTGCGGCCCGCCCGGCGGGCACATCGCCGACGCCACCGTGCGGCTGCTGGAGGACGGCGGGTACGACATCGCGGTGGGCACCGCCGAGTTCGGCAACGGCACCACCACCGTCCACCGGCAGATCGCCGCCGGGGCCCTGGGCACCACCGTGGACCGGATCACCGTGCGGCAGTCCGACACCGACGTCGTCCGGCACGACACCGGCGCCTTCGGCTCGGCCGGTACGGTCGTCGCGGGCAGGGCGGTGATGAAGGCCGCCAACGCGCTCGCCGAGCTCCTCCTGACCTTCACCGCCGAGTACGCCCGCACCCCGCGCAGCCTGCTGCGGCTCGGTGCCGACGCGGTCGAGTGCGACGGGCGGACGATCACCCTCAAGGAGGTCTTCGAGGCCGCCCGCGGCAAGGGCGTCGAGCTCGCCGCCGACGGCCACTTCGGCGGCTCGCCGCGCTCGATCGCCTTCAACTCGCAGTGGTTCCGGATCGCCGTCGACCCGGACACCGGGGAGATCCGGATCCTGCGCAGCGTGCACGGGGCCGACGCCGGGCGGGTGATGAACCCGATGCAGTGCCGCGGCCAGGTCGAGGGCGGGGTCGCCCAGGCGCTCGGCGCGACCCTGTTCGAACGGGTGCTGCTGGACGAGCACGGCGAGGTCACCACCGCGGCCTTCCGCCGCTACCGGCTCCCGGCGTACGCCGACGTGCCGCGCACCGAGGTGCACTTCAGCACCACCTCGGACGCGATCGGCCCGCTCGGCGCCAAGTCGATGAGCGAGAGCCCGTTCAACCCCGTGGCCCCGGCCTTCGCCAACGCGCTGCGCGACGCCACCGGCATCCGCTTCACCGACCCGCCGTTCCTGCGCGACCAGGTCTGGCAGGCCCTGGCCGAGCGGCGGGGGAGCCACGACGCCGAGTGACGGGGGCCCGGCCGGGGTCTTCGGCCCCGGCCGGGCCCGCTGCCGCTACCGTGCCAGCAGCGGCAGCGGTGCCCCGGTGCGGGCGGTCAGCTCCAGCCGGGTCAGCAGCGCCGACGGCGAGACCTCGATCACCCGGCAGCCCGCCCGGTGCTGGCAGTACCGGGCGACGGAGGTGCCGCGCAGCAGGTCGAAGCGGCGCCGGGTGGCGGCGCCGAGGACGAGCAGGTCGTCCGGTCCGGTGACGGCGGCGGCCAGGGCGGGCCCCGGTTCGGCGTTCACCACCACCGGGTGGATCACCAGGCCGGACGGGTAGCCGCCGTAGGCCTGTTCGAAGGCGACGTCCAGTCGGCGGCGGGCGGCGTGCTCCAGTTCGGACAGCGGTCGCAGCCCGTCCCGGTCGCCGACCGTCCAGGCGGCGACCGGCACCAGCACGGCCTCCTGCCGGGCCGCCTCGCCGACGGCGTGGTAGAGGGCGGCCAGACTGCTCAGCGACCCGCTCAGGCCGACGATCACTCGGGTGGTGCCGGTCGTGGTGTCGGTCGTGGTCCCGGTCATGGCCGTTCGCCTCCGTCTCTCCGGTCGCGCACTCCGGTCGGGTTCTGCCGGTGAGGTGCTCCTTGCTTCGGATACCTCCAGTGAACCCCGGAACCGTGCCCTCCGTACCGGCGCTGACACCGTCATGACGCCGGTCGCACGCATCTTGACGGCCTCCTGACAGGCGGCCTCCTGGCGGCCGCGGGGCTCAGCCCAGGCCCGGGACGAACTCGATCAGCAGGTCGATCGCCTTGATGCCGAGGAACGGCAGCACCAGCCCGCCCAGCCCGTACACCCGCAGGTTGCGCCGGAGCAGGTCGGTCGCGGAGGCGGGCTGGTAGCGCACGCCGCGCAGGGCGAGCGGGATCAGGGCGACGATGATCAGTGCGTTGAAGATGATCGCGGAGGCGATCGCGGACTGCGGGCTGTGCAGGCCCATGATGTTGAGGTGGTGCAGCCCGGGGTAGGCGTGGGCGAACATCGCGGGGATGATCGCGAAGAACTTGGCCACGTCGTTGGTGATCGAGAAGGTGGTCAACGCGCCCCGGGTGATGAGGAGTTGCTTGCCGACCCGGACGATGTCGATGAGCTTCGCCGGGTTGGAGTCGAGGTCGACCATGTTGCCGGCCTCCTTGGCGGCCGGGGTGCCGGAGTTCATCGCGACGCCGACGTCGGCCTGGGCGAGGGCGGGGGCGTCGTTGGTGCCGTCGCCGGTCATCGCGACCATGTTCCCGGCGGCCTGTTCGCGCCGGAGGTGGGCGAGCTTGTCCTCGGGGGTGGCCTCGGCGAGGAAGTCGTCCACCCCGGCCTCCTCGGCGATCGCCCGGGCGGTCAGCGGGTTGTCGCCGGTGACCATGACGGTGCGGATGCCCATCCGGCGCAGTTCGGCGAAGCGTTCGGCGATGCCCTCCTTGATCACGTCCTTGAGCTCGACCACACCGAGCGCCCGGGCGCCGTGCCGGTCGTGCACGGCGACCAGCAGCGGGGTGCCGCCGGCCGCGGCGATCCGGTCGACCAGGGGCTTCGCCTCCATCGGCATCCGTCCGCCGGAGTCCACCACCCAGCGGGCGACGGCCGCGGCCGCGCCCTTGCGGATCAGGCAGCCGGTGCCGTCCGGCCAGCTGAGGTCGACGCCGCTCATCCGGCTGTGCGCGGTGAACGGGACGGGTCGCTGCTCGCCCAGTTCACCGGGGGTCCGCGGCGGCACCCAGTACTGACGGTTCGTCAGTTCGACCAGGGAGCGGCCCTCCGGGGTCTCGTCCGCGACGGACGCCAACTGGGCCGCCTCGGCGAGCTGTTCGGTGGTCGCGCCGGGCAGCGGGTGCAGGGCCACGGCCCGGCGGTTGCCGTGGGTGATGGTGCCGGTCTTGTCGAGCAGCAGCACGTCCACGTCGCCCGCGGCCTCGACGGCCCGTCCGGACAGGGCGATCACGTTGCGCTGGACGAGCCGGTCCATCCCGGCGATGCCGATCGCGGACAGCAGGGCGCCGATGGTGGTCGGGATCAGCGCGACCATCAGCGCCACCAGGACGACGGTGGTCTGCGGGGCGTGGGCGTAGATGGCCATCGGCTGGAGCGAGACCACGGACAGCACGAAGACGATGGTGAGCGAGGCCAGCAGGATGTTGAGGGCGATCTCGTTCGGCGTCTTCTGCCGGTTCGCGCCCTCGACCAGGGCGATCATCCGGTCCACGAAGCTCTGCCCGGGGCGCGAGGTGACCCGGACCACCAGGTGGTCGGAGAGCACCTTCGTCCCGCCGGTGACGGCCGTGCGGTCGCCGCCGGACTCGCGGATGACGGGCGCGGACTCGCCGGTGATGGCGGACTCGTCCACCGTCGCGACGCCCTCGACCACCTCGCCGTCCTGCGGGATCACCTCCCCGGCCGGCACCAGCACGATGTCGTGCAGCGTCAACTCCTCGGCGGGGACGACCTCGTGTCGGTAGTCGCGGGTGCCGACCCGCCAGTGCAGCAGCCGCCGGGCGGTGGTGGCCGCCTGGGCGCGGCGCAGGTAGGCGGCCTGCGCCTTGCCCCGGCTCTCGGCCACGGCCTCGGCGAGGTTGGCGAACAGCACGGTCAGCCAGAGCCAGAAGGAGATCGCCCAGGCGAAGACGCTCGGGTGGACGACGGCGCTGATGGTGGTGAGCGCCGAGCCGGTCTCGACCACGAGCATCACCGGGTTGCGCAGCATCGTGCGCGGGTGGAGCTTGCGTACCGCGGCGGGCAGTGCCTCGGCCAACTGGTGCCGGGTGATCAGCTGCCGTCGGCCCTTGGCGGTCGACGGGCGGTGGCTCGGGTGCGGGTGCGGGGGCTCCGGCGCGGCGGGCTCCGGGCGGCGGAACCAGTTCTGCGGGCCGGGGCCGGGGGTGGTGCCGGGCGTGGTGCCCGGGCCTGTGCCGGGGGTGGTGTCCGGTGGGGTGAGGGCCGAACGGCGCATCGTCTCGGGGGACCTTCCGGGGCGCCCCGAAGCTGCGGGGCGGCGTGCTCGGGGCGACGGGGACGGGCCACAGCCCACCATCGGAGTCCGCCGGGCCATGCCGGCCTTGACGCGGGCTTGGCGAGGAAACGGCCATCCTTGACGCTTCCCTGACATTGCCGGCGCCCGGCCCCTGACCTGCACGAACAGTCGTTCGGAACGCTGGAATCCCGGGCATGTCAGGAAGTCGTCAAGGTACGCCCCCGATGCGTAGGCCGTGCGTCAAGGCCGGGTGCGAACGGTGCCCGGAGGGTCTCCACTGGATGCGGGCCGCCGGACGACGGCCCCTGCCGCAGATCCCAGGAGCCCGCCGTGACCACCGCCACCGCCCTCATCGACGTCGACCGGCCGCTGGGGCGCACCATCCGCCTGGTGCCCGCCGCCGACCGCCAGGACCGGCCCGAGCCGCCCTCACCCGCGCCGAGCACCGTCGACCAGGCGCGCACCCGCCCGGCGCACTGCCGCTTCGCCATGCACTACGAGGACTGACCGAGCCGCCCTTCCCCACCACCCGTAGGAGTAGCCGCCATGACCCAGCTGATCGCCCCGCCCGTTCCGACCCCCGCCCCCGCCGACACCCTCGGCGGCCCGTGGCCCGCCTCCGCGCGGCCCGGCCCGGGCGGTGAGGTCCTGGTCGGCGGCGTCGGACTGGCGGAGGCGGCCGAACGGTTCGGCACCCCGCTGTACGTCCTGGACGAGGGCGAGGTGCGCAGCCGCGCCCGGGCCTACCGGCGGGCACTTCCGCACGCCGAGGTGCTGTACGCGGCCAAGGCCTTCCTGTGCAGCGCCATGGCCGACTGGGCCGCCGAGGAGGGCCTCGGCCTGGACGTCTGCTCCTCCGGCGAACTGTGGCTGGCCGTCTCGGCCGGCTTCCCGGCCCAGCGCATCCTGCTGCACGGCAACGCCAAGTCCCCGGAGGAACTGCGGCTGGCCCGGCGGCTGCGGGTCGGGCGGATCGTCATCGACGGCCCGGCGGAGATCGCCCGGCTGGCCGCGCTGGTCGCCGCCGACACCCCGCAGAAGGTGCTGGTCCGGGTCGTCCCCGGGATCGCGGCCGGCCACCACGCGGCCGTACGCACCGGCGTCGGCGGCCAGAAGTTCGGCTTCCCGATCGAGGGCGGCGACGCGGCCGACGCCATCGCCCGGGTGCTCGACCAGCCCGGACTCGAACTGGCCGGACTGCACTGCCACCTGGGCTCGCAGATCACCGAGCTCGAACCCTTCCTCCAGGCCGTCGACGCCCTGGTGCGGCTGCTCGCCGCGGTGCGGGACCGGCACGGCGTCGAACTGGCCGAACTGGACCTCGGCGGCGGCCACGGCATCAAGTACCTGCCCGGGGACGCCGAGTTCGACCTCGCCGAGTTCGCCGTCCGGGTCACCGACCGGCTCGCGGTCCGCTGCGCCGAGGCCCGGCTGGAGGTGCCCCGACTGATCGTCGAGCCGGGCCGCGCCATCGCCGGACCGGCGGCGGTGGCCGTCTACCGGGTGCTCTCCGTCAAGCACACGGCGGACGGCCGCACCTTCGTCGCCGTCGACGGCGGCATGAGCGACAACCCGCGCCCGGCCCTGTACGGATCCCCGTACAGCGTCCGGCTGGTGGGCCGCCGCTCCGACGCCGGCGCGGCCCGGGTGGACGTCGTCGGCCGCCACTGCGAGGCGGGGGACGTCCTGGTCCACGACGCCGTCCTGCCCGCCGACCTGCGCCCCGGCGACCTGCTCGCCGTCCCCGCGGCCGGCGCCTACCAGCTGTCGATGGCCTCCGGCTACAACCTGGTCGGCCGCCCCGCCGTGGCCGCCGTCAAGGACGGCCGCGCCCGGCTGCTCATCCGCCGTGAGACGGTCGAGGACTTCCGCCTGCGCGAGGTCGGCCGCTGACCCGGTGCCCGGTGCCGCTGACTGCGGACCGCAGCGGACCTGTTGGGCATCCGATGACGCATCGTCATCCGAGGGCGTTACCTTCTGACCATGATTCGAACGACTCGTGTGCATCCCGTGGTGGTCGCCGGCGTCTCCGCGCTCCTGCTCGCGGCCTGCGGGGCCGCGGACCCGGCGCCGTCCACGCAGCCGTCCGCGAAGGCCGCCGCGCCGGACGGCACCGCCCCGAGCACTACAGTCCCGAGCACCGCCGGCCCGGGGCCGACCAACACCGTCGTCATCAGCGGCAGCAGCGGTGGTACGTACGAGTTCACGGGGGGTGCCTGCCTCGGCAAGGAGTCCCCGTCCGGGAACCTCCTGCTGATGGCGACGGGCGGGCCCGACGGGAAGGCCATGCTGACGGCCGTCTTCGACGGCAAGGGGGAGATGATCCTGACGGTGGCCATGGACAAGGTCCTCGCCCCGTCCACGGTCACCTGGGGAGGAAAGGCCGAGGTCGGTGAGAAGGCAGGCCGGACCAGGGACGTTGTGACCTTCACCGACCTGCCGGTCTCCAGGACGCCGGACGCTGCCGAGGCGAAGGCCAGCGGCAGCCTCAAGTGCGACACCCTGGGCCCCGCGATGCTCTGAACGCCGTGCCGGCTCCGGCCGCCGCGAAGCCGTGCACCGACGGCCGGTACTCAGCCGAGGAGGAGGTCGCGGCCGAGGGCGGTGAGGCTGTGCCGGACTTCGCGGCCCCGGCGCTCGGTGGTGATCACCCCGGCGTCGCGCAGCACGGTGGCGTGGGCGGAGGCGGTCGGTGCGGACACGCCGAGGTCCTCGGCCAACTGGTTGGTGGTGCAGGCGCCCTGGGCGATCGCCCGGAGGGCCCGGGTGCGGGCGGTGCCGAGGAGGCGGGCCAGTCCGTCCGCGTGGCGGGCCGGGTGGTCGCGGCCGGGGTACAGCAGGGCCGGCGACCGGTGGGCGCCCAGGGGCGCGGTGAGGCCGGAGAGGAACAGGTTGGGCCGCAACTCCAGCCCGCGCCCGCCGAGGTCGTACGCGAGCCGCCACTCCGGACTGGCGTACCGGAGGGTGCCCTCGTCGTGCCAGGACAGGTCCGGGTGGAGCTGCGCCAGCATCGGGCCGAGCCCGGTCTCGGCGACGGCGCGTGAGCGCTGTTCGACGTCCGCCCGCAGGGCGCGCTGGATGTCGGGCCAGTCCGGGGCGAGGCAGGTGCGGAACAGCGCCCAGGCGGCGTCGGTGATCCGGCGCAGCCGGCGGGTGCCGCCGTCCCGCAACTCGGCGATGACGCGGGGGAGGTCCGGCCCGGTGCCGTAGTCCTGCATCTCCCGGTGGACCTCGGCCTCGGGGAGGGCGAGCAGGGCGTCGAGTTCGTCGCCGATGGTCGCCCGCGCGGCCGTGCTGTCGGGGGTCAGGAACATCGGTACGCCGAGCGGGCTCGCGTTGACCAGATCGATGAACGCCGCGGCCTGCTGCGGGACGTGGCCCTTCACCCGGCGCCACCACCGGTCCCGGTTCACCGAGTCGCGGGCGCAGTGGTGCTGCGGGCCGGCGACGCCGCCCAGCACGTGATCCAGCGGAGAGACCGCGAACCGGACGCGGGCCAGATCGGCCGGCCGGAAGCCGATTTCGAGCACAGCCGATGGTGCCACGCGGCCGGGCCGCCGTGGGTGAGTTCTCAACTATGAGGCCCAGCGGCGAAGAGCTGTCGCCGGAGGAGCCCCGACGGCGAAGGTGGCGGTGCACGGCCAATCCGACACCGGAGGAAAGAAACCCATGCGCAAGCTCGCCAGCCTCGCCCTCGCGGCGGCGGCCACCCTCGGCCTGGTCATCGGCTCCACCAGCAGCGCCTCGGCACAGCAGATCGGGGGCGGTGGCTGCCGCGGGGGCCTCGACATCAAACCGAACTCGGTGTACGTGGGCCACGGCGTCTCGCTGCTGCCGTGTGCGCGGCCCAACAACCTCCAGAGCAGCGTGGCCTCGTCGGTGACCGCCTACGGGACGCCGGACACCCAGGTGCGCATCTGGCAGGCGGTCGCCCGCGTCAACGCGGACGGCTCCATCAGCGACTTCAACCCGAGCGTCCTCTACACCGTCGACAGCGACCTGTCCAACAACGTCTCGCAGCAGTGGAACGGGCACGACCTCTACTGCGCACTCGGCGGGACCTTGGTGATCGACACCTGGATCACCAACAACGACGTCCGCCAGGGCTCGGTGCAGTCGCCGAGGTTCACCTGCTGACGCAGGATCCCGACGGCCCCGAGCCGTGACGCGCCCGCGCGGGCCGGGTGGGTCCCCCCCACGACCCACCCGGCCCACGCCCTACCCGAGGGAGGCCTCGGCCACCGCGACGAGGTCGAGCCCCTCGCGCCGGACCCGCCCGGCTCCCCAGGCACCGAGGGGCCGGAGCGCCTCGTTGAGCGTGCGCCCGTCCTCGGTCAGCGTGTACTCCACCCGCGGCGGCACCTCGGCGAAGACCTCCCGGTGGACCAGGCCGTCCTGTTCCATCTCCCGCAGGTGCTGCGTCAGCATCTTCTCGCTCACGCCCGGCAGGGCGCGCCGGAGTTCGGCGAAGCGGCGCACGCCGTGGGTGGTGAGCTCCCACAGGATCAGCCCCTTCCACTTGCCGCTCACCACGTCGAGCGCGGCGTCGATCCCGCAGATGTAGGGCCCGTTCCTCGGTGCTTTGGCCATCACCGATCCCCCTTACGAAAAGGTAAGTACCGCAGAAAATAGTGGGTACTTCCGAGGATAGTTGCCCTCTCCGAGGATGGAGGGGTGAACGAACGACAGAACCACACCAACGGTCAGCACAGCGCCGTCACCGTGATCGGGCTCGGCCCGATGGGGCAGGCGATGACCCGCTCCCTCCTCGCCGCCGGCCACCCGGTCACCGTCTGGAACCGCACCGCCGCTCGGGCCGACGGCGTCGTCGCGGCCGGGGCGACGCTCGCGGCGACGCCCGGCGAGGCGGTCGGGGCGAGCGACCTCGTGATCCTCAGCCTCACCGACTACCGGGCCATGTACGACATCCTCGACGGTGCCACCACGGCGCTCGCCGGGCGGACCCTGGTCAACCTGAGCTCCGACACCCCCGACCGCACCCGCGAGGCGGCCGCCTGGGCGGCGGGCCACGGCGCCGAGTTCCTCACCGGGGGCGTCATGGTCCCCGCGCCGATGGTCGGCACGGCGGCGTCCCACGTCTACTACAGCGGTCCCGGGCAGGTGATGGAGCGCCACCGGGCCGCGCTGGCCCTGCTCGGCACGCCGAGGTACCTGGGCGAGGACGCGGGCCTCGCCCAGATGATGTACCAGGCCCAACTCGCCGTCTTCCTCACCACCCTGTCCGCCCTGATGCAGGCCACCGCGATGCTGGGCACCGCGGGGATGAAGGCCGCGGAGGCCCTGCCGGACCTGCTCTCCTCCGCCGACACGATCGGCGCCATCCTGCGGGCCGGCGAGGCCGCCCCCGGCACCGCGCTCGACGCGGGGGAGCACCCGGGCCACCTCAGCACGGTCACCATGATGGGCGCGACCGCCGACCACATCGTCGAGACCAGCACCTCGCTCGGCCTCGACCCCGCCCTCCCATTGGCTGTTCAGGCCCACTACCGCCGCGCGATCGAGGACGGCCACGGCGCGGACAACTGGACCCGCATCATCGACGGCATCCGGTCCCCCCGCTGACCAACTGCGGTGCGGGTGGGGCGTACGGGGGCCGCGCGGGGGAAGCCGGACCGCTCTGGTACGGATCCGTCGAGGATTCGCTGATGTTCTGTCACACAGGAGCTCTACGTTGTGCCCATGATGCGAATGACTCGTGTGGTCCCCGCCGTGGTCCTCGGCGCCTCCGTCCTCCTGCTCTCGGCCTGTGGTTCCTCGGGCTCGTCGTCCTCCTCGAACACCGCCGCGCCAAGTTCCGCCGCACCGACCGCCGCCGTGCCGACCGCCGTCACGTCGAGCGCCGCCACCTCCGCACCGGCCGACGCGCCGACCCCGGCCGTTCCCTCGAAGACGGCCGATGCGGCGGGCGGTTCGGCAGGTGGTGCGGCGGGCTCCGGGGGCGCGAACACCGTCACCATCACCGGCAGCGAGGGCGGCACGTTCACCTTCGACACGGCGGGCTGCGTCGGCAAGAAGTCCCCGTCCGGCCCGCTGACCCTGAGCGCGACGGGCAAGTCCACCAAGAAGGCCGCCCTGGTCATGGGCTTCGACGGCCAGGGCCAGATGAGCCTGTTGCTGACCGTCGGCGAGCCCGAGGACCCGAAGGTGGCGGCGTGGGCCGGAAAGGTCCCGGTCGGTGCGGGGGCCGGCCGCACGGAGGACGCCATCACGTTCTCCGGCATGGCGGTGCACCAGATGCCGGGCGGCATCGATGCCACGGCCAGCGGCACCCTCAAGTGCGGGTCCGCCGACGCGCTGTTCTGATCGCGCTGCACGGGAAGTCGGCCCGGCCGACTTCCCGTGCGGGAGCTTGAAGACGGGCCCTTCGACCGCGCTCAGGCGGGCTGCCAGAGCTCGATGCGGTTCCCCTCCGGATCCGTGACCCAGCCGAACTGGCCGAGCCGGCGGCCGGCCGGGCCGGCGCCGCACACGGCTCCGCCCCGTCGAGCCGCAGAGCTCGACGGGGCGGAGCGCCGGGCTGCGGTCAGCCCGCCCGGACGGCGCTGACCAGGTCCGGCAGAAGGTTCGCCGCGTCGGGCGTGCCGAGGCCGGTGACCGGGTCCCAGCCCGTACCGGCCGGGTAGCCCGGGACGGTCGGGTCGGTGGTGTTGTTCCCGAGCGTCACGTCGTTGAAGTCGGTCGCGTACTTCGCCGGGTCGGCGCCCAGCTTGTACAGGGCCGGGTTGATCTGGCCCAGGCCGCCGCCGTTGATCTGGTCCGCGATCGAGACCAGGCCGGCCCACTGCGGGCAGGACAGCGAGGTGCCGCCGATGTCGTACCAGCCCGTGCTGCACGGCGTGGCACCGCACTTGAGGCCGGAGGAGCCGTCCGGCGGCAGCGACAGGTAGACCAGCGCGCCGGTGCTGGAGGCGGCCTGGAGGGAGACGTCCGGCACGCCGCGCTTGGCGCCGATCGCGGTGGAGCCGGCCGGCAGCGCCGACTGGTAGTCGGGCCGGTCGAAGACCCGGCTGAACCCGCCGCCGGAGTTGGTCCAACCCACCTCGGCGGAGCCGGAGTTGCTCTGGCAGGTGGCCGGGTTGTCGGTGCTGTCCACGGTCCGGGCGCCGGTCGCGCCGGGGTCGGTGCACAGGTAGGTGCCGCCCACGCCGGTCACCAGCGGGTCCGAGGCGGGCCACTCCACGGACGGGTACGGCAGGGTCGAGCCGCCCGACTTCACCGGGGTCTTCTCCGAGCCGGCCGTGCCGCTGTCGCCGGAGGAGCCGAGCACCGTGACCCCGTTCAGGGCCGCGGACTTGAAGGCGTGCCGCAGCGGTTCGATGGACTGGGCGCTGCCGAAGGCGCCCTCGGCGGAGGCGAAGGACTGCGAGATGACGTTCGCCAGGTGGTGGTCGACCACGTACTGCTCGGCGTTCATCAGCGTCGGCAGGCCCTGGACGCCGAGCGTCTCCGCGGTCGGCGTGCTGACCAGCAGGATGTTCGCACCGGGCGCCATCGCGTGCGCGGTCTCCACGTCGAGCGCGACCTCCAGCGCCCACGCGGCCTTGCTCTCCTGGCCGGTGCCGTGGCTGGTGGGCGGCGGGGCGTTGGTGCCCGGATCGCCCTGGACGTGCAGCTCGCCGAAGGACGGCATCCCGGGCCGGCAGGTCACCGCCTCCTCGCCGCACATCGCGGTGACGCCGAAGGCCTGGTCGAAGACGTGCAGGTCGTGCGCCATGGTGTCGCTGCCGTACGAGTCGAGGATCGCGATCGTCTGGCCGCGGCCGTCGAAGCCGCCCGCGTACAGCGGGCCCAGGTGGTAGGCGGCCCTGATCGCCTGGGGGTCGAAGCAGCGGCGGCCCGCACTCGCGCACTGCGTCGGGGTGGGGGGAGTGGTGCCCGCCGACACCTGGGCGTAGTCGGCCACCGTGGGGTGCACCGTCGGGTAGCCGGCGGCCGCGGCGCCGCCGGGCACGGCGCTGCCGACCACCGGGGCGGCGAGCGCGCCGGAGGCCGCGAGGGCCAGGCTGCTCACCCCGGCCAGGAGCATGCGGCGTATCGTTCGAGCCTTCAAGTAGTCCTCCACGAGGGTGGGTTGGGGGACATCGGCGATCGACCCGGGGCGGATCGAGCACCCCGGGCACGGAGCGGAATGCGGAGCGGAACACGGAGCGGAATCCGGGACGCGGGGTCACGGACGGCCGCGAGTGTAGGTGCGGCGCCGACCGGCTCTCAATGGCCTGTTCGACGCGGGTTCGACGCCCTTTCGACGGCGGCGGCCGCCCGCCGCGCCCCGCCGTACCCCTGCCGGGAACCGGTGGAACCCGTTCGAGTGAACGGCCGCCCGGTTGCTTCGTCCACGGCCGTCGACCCGCCAAGCTGGGCCGCGGATGCGTAAGAACCTGGTGAGGAAGGGCCGTTCGATGACGCGCGCGCTGATCGTGGTGGATGTGCAGAAGGACTTCTGCGAGGGCGGAAGCGTCCCGGTCGGCGGCGGTGCCGACC